>NZ_JBQXXB010000002.1:0-10885 GCF_059384845.1 Peribacillus suis | reverse complement strand
CGTCTCGGTAGTTGCAAATAAAGAAATTTTGTTAGTTGCATCCTCAATCATAACATTTTCATCTTCAAAAGTACTTGGATCTTCCTGAATGAATTTTTCAAATTCTTCTATTGTATCAAAATTCAATCTTTGATTTTCAGGAATCAAATTAGGATCAGCTAGTTCTAAATTGTTATTTTTAAGAATATCCTCGATTTCAGACATAGTATCTTCATTGTTTGTTGCAGCTGAAACTTTAAAACCAGTAAATCCAAAAGATACAAATGAAACCAGTAAAACAAAACTAATTAAATACATCAATTTTTTACTCATTAAAAATCCCCCAATATTCATATTCAATGTCCAATATAAACCAAAAGTAGAATAAAATATATTATTATTATTATTTTCCCATAGAAAAAGGTACTAATTTCTTATAAAAAAAGGAAGTTCCGCCGTATATGGTTGAACTTCCTTTTTTGACAGATAGACACACTACTCATAAGGTGCTTTATGTCAACTGTTACTCCTTAGCAGTTTTAAATCGAACATGAGATAAATAAAATTACCACAATCTAAAACCTTTAGATACTAACAAATCATTTTACATAAATGTATAGCATTCCCTTAATTAGTATTGTAATATAAATTTGTTAAAAAAATACAATTAAGGGGGATTTAAATTGAAATTAAAGTCGAAACTTGCTGTTATGCTTATGCTTTTTGTTTTATGTTTTTCTATATTTCAAAGCACAGCTTCAGCATACTCATTAACGGGGTGGCGTTTTTCTGGAACATCCTTTATTACGTACAAATGGGGAGCTAGCTTAAAAGATGGTGTTATAAAAACAGGGTGGACAAACGCAGCATCGTCATGGAGGACATCAACATCTGATAACGTACGATTTTATTATGATTCAAAATCAGTAAATTACTTAACTAGATTCACCGATGCAGATTCCACTTATTATGGAAAAATGTTAACATCCCGTAGTAATAAGATGGTAACGAAATTTGAAGGTTTTGAAAATGATAATGCAGTAAAAGTTTCTACTGTCGCAAAGAGCACAGGGGTACACGAATTAGGACACGCTTTAGGTTTAGATGACAAATCATCAGGAACATCTATTATGAATACTGAGAGAGCTAGGACTAAAATAACAACTCCTCAAACGGATGATTTAAATGGTATTAAGGCCATTTACGGATTTAAATTCTGATAATAGAATAATAGAAAGAGGGAAAATAATGAGGGAAAAGAGAAGATTACTAACAATTTTATCAACTTTTATAATAATTGGTGGCGGTATTTATTTATATGAAAGTAATACTGATAACAATGAGAAAAATGCTGCTTCAGCAAAGTCAACCACTATACAAAACCAAGATCAAAAGAAAAGTCTATTAGTCTCGCATGATTTTAATTTAACAAGTAACCTATCTGAGATGGTTGAGCAATCTGATATAATTGTTTTAGGAACATATAAAAGTTTTGATTCTTCATGGAATATGGCCCGCGATCCTTACGACCTAAACAAGGAAGCCGAAGATCATTATATTGAAGGAAAATTATATAATTTTTCAGTTGATCAAGTATTGACAGGGGATTTGCAAACCAAAGAAATAAAGGTTAATCACAGGTATTCAGAAACGATTGATTATGAAGAAACATCTGGCGATGAAATCGTTTCTCCTGAGGGTATTTTAATAAAAGAGCCTTCAAAGGTAACCATGCATAAATTAGAAAATAAAGACCCCTCATTTATTGAACCGGAGTACAATAAGCAATATATAGTATTCTTAAAGAAAAGTTTTAATGCTAACAATAACATCTACTTAAGGGCAATTGAACCATACTTAATTAGTATAGATCCGAATGAAGTTGCTACTTTAAAAAGTAATCTAATAGATTATAATCCAGACGCTTATACAACTGATATAACGCTGAACGATACAACTGTATCTATTTCAAATGATATAGATTCAAAAGTAACTGATAGTATATCAGGCAAGAAACTAAAAGATTTAAAGCAAGAAATTATTAATTTAAAGAATAAATAAATTGAAATAAACACCAATACCTTCCGATTTAAGACGGGAGGCATTGGTGTTTATAAAATAGATTTGTTTATTATCCTTCTGTTAATGCATAATATTTTTTCTCTATTCCTTTATTTTCTACAATTAATACATCTATCCTTTCATTGGTAGAAAATATTTTGCTTCCTATGGGGAGTTTAGTTGCCATTTCATTTTTAAATAAATCATTTGAATCGAAAGTATAATTGCTTTCAATTTCTCCTATTTCCTTATTCTTCGTCAGACTTAATTCATCAACCCATTCGATATTCGTTTTATAAACAGTATTATTTAACATGAGTATATCAGCATCATTGTTCTCTTGTAGTACTTCTTCTGCTGAAGGTGCTACACTTTCACTTTTAGTTATCTTATTTTCTACTCCACATCCTGCTAAAAAAATGGATATACCGCACAGAAAAATAATCAGCTTCATGTATTTCATTCTCTTCCTCCTCCCATATTTGTTTAATGCTTCATGTAAATATTATATAGAAAAATATTGAAGTATCATTAAAGTTTCAGAAAAAGTAATCATTTTATGTAATTGTGACTATATATTCGCCTGGTTGACCTTTTATTTCAAGAAAATATTTATCATTCCAATATCAGAAATCCCAACATCATAAACTATTAAATTTACTTGTTTTTTCGTAGGAATTGTTGGATAATTAATCCTAATAAAATACGGACGTGAAAAAGAACCTCAACGTGTCTAAGTGGGATTGCAGTCCCCTTAAACGGTTCCCCCTAATAGCCCTAGGGAAAACACCTGTCAAAGTTCTTTGTAACTAACATATTAGTACATTCATTTTAGTGTATTTTACGGTTAGTTTCAAGTGAAAAATATTGTTTCTTTCTTTTAGACACAATAAAAAAGACGCTGTTTCCCTTAATCTTTATCGGGAGCAGTGTCTTTTTTATGGTCCTCTAAGGAGAAAATAATATGTTAATCGCAGGTAGAATCGAGAATTTTAAAGAGTTCAGCAAGTTTAGCAGTATAAAAGAATTTAATACCACCATCGAAATGTTCCTAGCCGAACATAAAGAGGATTTCACAAAAGGAGAACTCGTCGCCTTTAAGCGCCTGGTACGATTCTCCGCCAAATATGCAGGTGTGGCCAACGCCAAGATCGCAACGCTAGTAAAAGCCATCAATGACAAACTGAACGGATTTGGTGTAAGTCGATCCACTTTTGAACGGATGCTACGAAAAGCGAAGGAATTAGGCATCTTATCTATCGAAAACACGGCAAAATCTAAAGGTGGAAAAGGTCATAACGTCTATATTTTTAATACAATTGATGTATTGAAAAAGAGAAAATTGACGTATTGCGAGAGTCACGAAAACCCTTGCGAGAGTAAGGTTGAAGACGATAATTTCCAAAGGGAAACTAGTATTCTTTTAGAAACTAGTATTATTAAAAGATTAAATACACGTAAAGAGGTTCCTTTAGATTCTACTTTTACAGCTTCTTATGTTCCTAAAGAATTTATCGAGGCCGTTAAGCCTTTCTTTGATGAGGCAGCCACGATTGAAGACCTTTGGAAAAGTGTTTTCCTTGATACAAAAGCCATTTCGGACATAGTTGAACCAGATACGATTACATATACGGCGATAAACGCCTTTAAACAAGCCATTAGAGGGTTAAAACGAGGGAAAATAAAAACCAACCTGGTACGTTATTTCACAGGTACCTTTAAGAAACTCATGGATCGGACCTATTCGGAGCTTCCTTTAGACCTTTTTTCAGCTAATCACTAAGGATTGACTCCATACAAGGGATTCGTGTATGTTTTTTAACCTATTTAAGCTGTCCTTTATATTCATTTACAAGCTTAGAGTCATTTAATCGGCTTTTTCAGGCGTTTAAATTTTTCATGAGTATTAAAATAAATAAAAATGAAAAAACGAGAAATTAGGGCCTTTAAAGCGTTTTAAGCACCTTCAGGATTTTCCCTTGATTGGTTTGCAAGGAGTAAATCTTCATTCGTCATGACTGTTTTTTGTAGCCGTTTTACTGGTGCTATACACTCTCGGATGTTATAGCAAATGTATAGCATATTTGCCACTCATTAACCCAAAAAGAGTCCCATAAGGACTCTAGTCAGACAGGCTAGTATGTAACAGGATGTAAAAACAGAAACGATTCTGGTAAAAAGAAGAAAATACCTATCGTCTTGAAGCTAAGTTCTGTTAAATTTCTCTCTATATAGCCGTATAACCGGGTTTATTTATATTTTCCATACCAAAGGGAGTCTTTAGCGTAATCGAGCTTTATACGTCTATTAAAGGGCTTAAAACACCTTTTGTTGTTTACCTTTTTATAGGGGGAGATGTCTTAGTTATTCTGAAGCTCTTTTTCTACTTGTTTTTTCAATTCGTCTATCGAAAGCTTGGCTAGATCCTCTTTTCGATGGTTAATCGCTTTTTTAAATCCCCAGGCAATTTTTTCAGCTTCTTCTTTACTGGCAATCTCAAAATGATGTTCAAAAATGGCCCCAATTTCAATCAATCGTTTCGTCCGTTCTTTTCGCTCTTTTTCTTTCATCCGACTCTCCACTTGTTGTTTACGAGCCTTCATTTTCTCCATTTTTTCTTCTAACTCCTGTAATCTCTCTCTGTCTGTTTTGCGAGCCATAGATCAAGAGCCTCCTCATTACCATATTTTTCTTTTATTATAAGGGAATGGGTGATAGAATACTAGCTAAAGAGCAAGAACGCCACAATGAGGTGTGGCACTGTTCCCGAAGAACGAAGTTCGAGGGCGCACTTATACAAACTACGTTTGTGTGCGGTTGCTACGCAACGGAAAAGCATATTCGCTAGGGAGCGAATACAAAAACCAAAACATTCATCCGGCTACAGGCCGAATGGAAATAACGTATTCGTCTATCGGACGCATACAAAACCCTATCGCCTTTCGGCGAAACGTAACGGAAAAGGGAACCATCTTCGATTCTTCTCTTTTTCGTTAGTCCATTCCAACCCATTAAAAGGAGGTGCTCCATCATGGCGATTTACCATTTCTCTGCACAAGTCATTTCAAGAAGCAAAGGTCAATCAGCTGTTGCTGCGGCGGCGTATCGTTCTGGTGAACGATTAACAGATGAACGAACGGGTGAAACCAAATTCTATCCACGAGAAGTGGAACCAGTAGCCATGATTTTAGCGCCTTCTCATTCTCCAGAATGGGTACACGATCGGCAACACCTTTGGAATGAAGTGGAGAGATCCGAAACGAGAAAAAACTCGCAAGTAGCGAGAGAAATCAATATTGCTTTGCCTAGAGAAATCTCCCATCAAGAACAAACGGATTTAATTCGTGGATATGTACAAAAAGAATTCGTCGATCAAGGCATGATTGCCGATGTAGCGATTCACCGAGACGACCAAGATAATCCTCATGCCCATGTCATGTTGACCACTCGCGACATTACCGAAGATGGTTTTAATAAGAAAAATCGGGATTGGAACAAAAAAGAGCTCCTGCAGCAATGGCGTGAGCAATGGGCCGTTCATGCCAATCAATCGTTAGAGCGTGAAGGCATGGAAGACCGTATTACGCATGAATCCCACGAAAAACGGAATCTGATTCTTTTTCCAACGGTCCATCTTGGTCATGTAGCTCACGAAATGGAAAAGCGTGGAGTTCAAACGGACCGAGGATCCATCAATCGTGATCGCCAAGAATACAATCGCCTGGTCGTTGATCTCCAGGCCTACCGAGAAGAAAAGAAAGCCTTGGAACAAGAAAGAGTACGGAAGCAAGAGGAACAGCAAAAAATCGAAAACTTGTACACGCCTACCGAACGTATTCATTTACAAGAAGCTTCTAAGCTTTTGGATATGGATCGTCTACCTAGCCTGCAAGACATAGCTGCAAAAGAGGAAGAACTTAATCATTTGGAACACCAGGTGAATCAGCAAGACAAAGAGATTCGATCGAAGCATGAAATCATCCAAGGGACTTCGGAAGCGTACCGTTGGCTTCACCATTTTAAACGTCAGCACCAGCAAGCCCAGAAACAATTGGAACAAATCAATTGGATGAACCCCTTTAAGCTCAAGGGAAATCGAATGAATAAGGAGAAAGCTGAGCTTGAAATGTCTAGAACAAAGAGACAAATCACTGCACAGAAAAAAAAGATTCATGGTTACCGGGAAACACTGGGGTTCCTTCGGGGGGAAGAATTTAAGCAGATGCAACAGCAGCATCATTCCACGTATCCAAGAATCTTGGAGGAAAATCGGGAGGCACGGGGGCAGATTCATCAGGAAAGACAGGTCTTAGACAAGGCTAAATTTGCCCATCAAAACGCTTTTGTACGTCAAGTAGCTTCTGACTATCCAGAGCGACCTGAAATGAGACATATAAGCTTACAAACGGCCTTACGGCTTAATGCAATGAATCAAGAGAACGGAAATCAAGTGGTCCCTCTTGAGACCCTTCAAAAAACGCTGCATACCCATCAAGCAGAAATTCAAAGACTCCGTGGTGAAATAGATCGTGTGAATCAGCAACGGTCACGCCTGAAGCGTGTTGAAGGTTATCTGAAGCATGTTAAAAAGCAACAGACTCTTGTTGAAAAAATCGAGAATAATCCTTTCTTGAAAGGAAAATTACTTGTTTCCAAAACAGCTAAACAAGAGTATGACCAGGCTATTTCTATCCGTGCTGATTATCAAAAATTGATAAAAAAAGAAGGGGTTTCTGGAAGAAAGGACCATGCAAAACAGAGGAATACGTTAGGGAAAATGGAAGCTAGAGTCCCGGCTTTTGAAAAGCAGATTCAATCCCAAGAAAAAAGTCTCGACTTATTAAGAGCCATTATGAATGGCGTAGAACAGGCAACAAGGGATATGCATATGGAACAACATCGTCAAAGTCGTCACCAACAAAAACCAAAAAGAAAAAACCCGCAGTGGGAAATAGAAAGATAGTTTTACCTAGCAAGTGTTCAGGCTACCTTAAGAGTAGCCATGTAGCCTAAAGGCTACTGGTTTTTAATCAAAATGGTCTTTGTCATGGTGACCATTTTGTTTTATGTAAGTCCTTGGAGAGTAAGAAATGGTTTATTTGTCATTCTGTATTAAAATTTGATAGTCTAAATGATTAAGGAGGAGGAGAAGTATGACTCAACAAACAAAAAAATCATCCAAACAGAGCGTTGCTCCTACACGGGAGAAACCATACAAGTTTAGAAAAGGACAAGAAGTAAAGATCGCTTTCTTGGATGGTAAATCGATTACGGGTACGATTCATCAATTCTCAAGATACCATATTGTCTTAGAGTTAGAAGGAAAAGAAGAGCTTGTTACGGTATTTAAGCATGCGATGAAATACATAGTCAGTAAAAAACCAGAAGATATCAGTAGTGAATAATGGAAAAAAGAAGGAGAATCTCTCGAAAGGATTTTCCTTCTTTCTTTGTCTTGTATCATAAATGTTTTTCGTAAAGTATGATTTAAACCCTTTGTTGCTCCATCCGTTTTCATTACCGATAAGTCGGTTTATGTTAACTAAAAGTAGCTGTCTAATAAGTCCTTTTTAATTAAAAGAAAGCACAATGAAGAGGCAGAAATATTGTTAAATCAACATTTCTGCCTTTCCATTCTCATTTAACTTTAGATTTTAATTGATCATCTAGTATTTTTCTATAACTGATTTTTAATATGTATATCTACTTTAAGATTTTTTGTATACTCTTTTAAATTGCAGGTAAAAAAAATATAACAAGTATAAGTATTAAAACAGTCCATAAAAAAGAGAAATATATTTTTTTTGGTTTAGTTATAGTTTTAGATCCATATTTATTAACTATTGAAAGTATAAACCAATATATTAAAAATAAGAAATAATTGATTATTAAATATAAAATCCATCTCCATTTTTGAATCCATTCATCTAAAGGAGTACCTACCACTAACACCATAAGTATAAAAATAGAAAAAATAAAAATCAAACTACTAATTATATGCATCTTGTTCCATATAGAATGAGATAAGATAGTCGATTTCTTTTTGAATTGAAATAGTGTTATTAAATAAAAGCACCCAATAATTACTATAATAAATAAAATGGTCATATAAGCAGGTACTGGTAGACTAATTTGATTAGATGACATAGGGACTGATATACTTTTATTAAATATATCAGCTATAAACATAGAAATTATTAGCGCGATTACTGTTAAAAATTGAAAAATAGACCAACGAGAGATGATTATCCTCCTCCTAAAAACAAAAATTATTTTTTCTTATCATAAAATTCGATAAATAGCGCTCAAATATTTTAATAGTTTTAATAGGCATTACTCTTTGTTGTTCTTGCCTCATAAAGGACATCTGAATTAGTATGAATGGTTAAACCAGTATATACATTTGATACTGAGTTTCGACCTAAGGCGCCTCAGATGTTGCTGTTAATTTATCACTTGCATTTTTTTAGATCCATTTTTAGTAAGGGATAAACTAGCATTTTGCGACCTTTTTCCCTTTACTCACCCTCAATTCTATTATATATCGAATACATCATATATTATTCCGGAATAAAAAAACCAAAAAAATACCAAAAATGCGATAAAATGATCTATTATTACTATGTTAGAAAAAATCTATGATACAAAATAATTCTTTTTATTCTTTAACTTTGACTTTATCAAAGAATCATTTGTTATAAAAAACACTAAATTTCTTCAAAATATTATTTGTCTCTTCTTCTGTAATACCGATATATCGTAGGGTTACAGAGGGATGGGAATGATGGAGAATTCGTTGCAACATGGCAATGTCCTTCGTGGCTTTATAAAACCAGTAGCCAAAAGTTTTCCGTAACGTATGATTGCCGACATGCTCCACACCCGCAAACTCTGCAGCCTTGTTTAGCTGTCTGTAGGCCTGTGTAGGGGTAATGGGGTGTTCTCCTTTCCTGGACGGGAATAAATAGGGGCTCTGGACGTTTTTGGCGTACGCAAAGACCTCCTCGAAGCAATTCGCGATATACATGTCGCGGATTTTTTGCGTTTTGCCTTCTTTGACCCGAAGGATCTTGTGTTGTTTGCCTTTCAGGTCCAGGATCTGTTTCGTGGTGAGCTTGAGTAGGTCCCCGACCCGTAGGCCGGTTTCGCACCCTACGACAAAGAGGATATAATCACGCTCCGAACAGTGGCGCTGAAGCGCCCATTTCATATCTTCGAGTTGCTGCTGATCCCGGATCGGCTGCACATCTTTTTGTTTTGTCATGATTCATCGACCTTTCTATCACGTCTTAAAATCGGACTCCTGAACCCTTATGTATCAACGATTTGAATGTACGATTTTTTCTCTTTTTTCAGTATAAAGAGAGAAATTGAAAAAAGTCAATGAAATCAAGGATTTGAATGTATGATAATTAACATTATCATACATTCGAAATAGAAGTAAATACCCTTGTTCTTATAAAATGAACTTCTAACTTTTAGGCATTCATTTTTACTTATGAAAACATTGATTTTTCATTTATACTTAGATATATGGCAGGATTTAAGCAGGCACATGATTAATTAATAAATACATAGCTCTTAGAGATAGGTAAAATCCTTTATAAATTTACTTATCCATCCTATATATCCAACTTACCCATGTTTAGAACCATATTAGAAAGGTGGCTGGGAACTTGAATAAAAGTGAAAACCCAAGTGACGAAAAGCAAGCTGAAAACTTGGATAAAGGTTTTACAGTCAAAGAGGTAGCAAGTTTCATAGATGAAACTCCAAACGTCATTAGAAACTGGTTTAAGGAGCTGCGCCAATATATCCCGCACGAAAAGAGCGATAAAGGAAACGGCTATAACATTTATAAGCGTGAAGGAATAGAACGCTTCAAAGAGATACAAGCCCTTCACCGCGAACAAAACTGGAGTATGAAGCAAATAGAACATTACTTTGCTACTGGAGGGGAATCATTTAAGCCAGAACCAGAAAAGAAAGCCGGGGAATTGATCGCGGAAGAATTAAAAACCATACGTGAAGAAATGGTGGCACTTAGGAAAGAAAATAAACAAATGAAAGAACAGTTGGATAACCAAGAAACTTTTAATAAAGAGTTTGTTATCCCAGGTATCCAACAAATAAAAGGTGAAGTATCTAGCATTAGAGGAAGTATAGAACGAGATAAAGAACTGGATGAATCCAATAGGGCAGCAAAGGAAGCTAAACAATTAATAGCAGCAGCCAATGAAAATCCGGATACTAACCTGGATAAACAAAAAAAGGGTTTCTTTGCTCGACTTTTCGGAAAGTGAACAAAGAAACCCAGGTTAGACCTCCGCGTCACCACGAACATCCTTGTCTTAAAACTAGCCGTTACTAAAACCGGAGAAGAGATTTTAATAAAAAAATTATTTAGTACGCTTATTCATTTTCTTAATTTTGATGATTTTGTATATAAGAAATCCTATTGCAACTACAAGAGCTACAAAACCAATTTGATATACCGTATCAAACCAATTAATACTAGACTCTGTGGTACCCATACTATTTCCCCTTTCTTAATGCTAATATTTAATAGTGTATGTTACTGACTTTTGATAACCAACAGGTTGTCCAACAACATTTACTCCATATAACTTTGAACCCTTTGCATAAGCTTTTCCACCTGTTTTAGTTGAATTCATTTCATAATAAGAAGCATTATCATTAGGAGTATATGTAATCCCCATGAGAACACCTGTTTGCTCACTCCATATCTTCACGCCAGATACTTTTTTAGTAGACTTATTTTTTGTAAACCTAACATAAGATGTAATTTTACCAAAACCACTTTTTTCTACGTAACTATTTGTTA